>NZ_JBEFOF010000001.1:0-3033 GCF_045063625.1 Polaribacter sp. Asnod6-C07
AATTATAGCTTGTTGAATTGGAAATAAATCGACTAAAGGAGATTTATTCTACTTCAACAATGCCAGAAAACTATTGCCTAAATTTAATGAAGAATTTATTTGTTTTTTAACTCAGTTCTTTGTTAGGCACAGTTTTTTAATTGAATGGGAATCCAGCAGTTAAAACGATACTACTTCTTTCCCATCTATCTTTTTTTGATGCTCTATTATTTGACCAATCAGATGTTTGAATTTGTATTCCTAAAATTGCTTCAAGAGGAGCCCCTTTTTGAATAACAAATATTCCAAAAGATGGATTCAAAACTGGTTTTAGTTCTTCATCTATTGCGTAAGTTAAATGAGCATTCGCAAAAAAACGTTGTTTAAAAAAGTGTTTTCCAAAATCTAAATTTAATCTTGAAAATTTTTGATTTGAAATTAGTTTATCCACCTCATAAACATCACTCGTTGTAGAAAGGGTTCTTACAGTTGTTCCATTAGTTATTGTTTCTGAGGAAGTTACAATTTCTTTTTGAGATAAGATGTCTGTATTATCTTTTACACCAATTGAGCCAGAGATTCCAGCAGTAAATTCTCCTAAAAATTTGAAAAAATTACCTTCTAATTTAATATTTTGAAAATTCCAACCATAATTTATTCTTAGTCCAATATTTGTTTGGTCAAAAATTTGATTATCAAAATCTTTAGTAGAATCAAAAACGTTATTTCTTGAATATAAGAACTCAGCTCCAAGAAAAGAATAGATTAAATTCCCATCACCAGGATTATCTCTATTTCCATAATTGGTTTTATCAAAAATTAAGTTTGCTCCAATTTTTCCACTAAACTGAAATTCACCACCTTTAAATAAGTCTGAGCTTCCTTTTTTTGCATTTGCTGAACCTGTGATTGTCCAGTATTTTTCCCCTTTATTATTTACTATTTTTTTTGGTGTAATTGAAAAGCCTAATGATGTTTTTTCTGTATTCAAGGAAATTGTATTTGATTGAAATAATTGAAAGGAAGTTTCTCCTTCACCATCTTGAATTACATTAAATTGTGCTTTTACCGATATTGATAAAAATAAGATTAATACAATTATTATATTTTGTTTCATAATATTATGGTAGATTAATTATTGGTTTTTTTCTAACAGATATATTTCTTCTAGTGTCACCAGTTGTTCCTGACCATTTTAAAAATGGTTTGTTTTCTGGTTTTGATACAATTTTAAGTTCAGCTTCCCACTCAGTTCCACTAACTCCAAATACTTGAAGAACATATTCGAAAGGTTCTTCAATTAATAATTCAAATGGATTGCTTTTCCATTCTTTTCGCTTAGAATCGGTTTCTAATCTTACCGAAACTTCTTCTTGTTCAGGATAAAGAAATACATTTGCTAAACTCCCTTTTGATTTAAGTTCAAAATGAAATACTACTTTTTTCATATGTGTTTGGTTTTAATTTTAGAAAAGTACTCTCTAATTTCGAATAGGTCAATACCTAACTGTAGGTATTTTTAATTCTGACTAACGTAAAATTATATTGCTAAAAATCAGCTGTTTAGAAATATTTAGATTTTTCATTTTGTCTTTAAATTTTCAGCCATAATTTCCTCTATTTTACGTTAGCCAACGTACTGAAGAGTTTTGGGCTCTATGAGGGATTGTGCCTAACGGTTAGTATAAAACACGTAGGGCAGAGGATAAGCACTACATTTCGGGTTTAACACTTAGCCAAATATAATATTTTGCTTTTATTTTTTTATTGAAAACGTCAAATTTTATATTTGGCGAACTTTGTAAATAAATACAGACCTTTCGGCAAGCCTAAAACGCCCTATGTTTTTTATACATTGTTGTACACAGTACTTTTTAAGTTCCTTGAAAAGCCATAACTACATTTTCAAACTTTCCATTATTCAGGTGCTCTGGTTCAATTCCAAAATAGATAACCATACTTCCTCCAAATTTGCTTAAATCAGAATTTCGGTCATTACAGTCAAGTTGCAATAATATTTTATATTTTCTTGAAATTTCTTCAATCTCAGTTTGTTTAGACTTATAATCTTCCAAAGTTTTAATTTTTAGTTCTTTTGTTGCAAAATCAAATAAAACACTAGATTGTACAGACCTGTCCTCTCCTAAAAGCTGATGAAAATTATCCATTTCTTGATTAGTAGTGTTATCTATTAATTCTGTTACAGATTCATATAGGTAGTCAAATTGTTCATATTTATTGATATATTTCTTTATTTTATAATTATGACTATCAGGTAATGTGAAATATTCGAAATAGTCAATTTTTGCAGATTTAAATTTACCTTCTATAAAATAATCTTTAGGAAAGTCAATTCTTTGTATATCGTCAATGTTTTCAATGTAAACAATTTTGTAACTTGATTCTTTATTTAAAAAACCAGGATAATCTTTGTCTATATATACAAAAACATAAATCATTCCTTTGTTTGGAAGACTATTTTCCGTATCAAAATTACTTAATTCAGCTAAATTATATTGCGCACAAAAAGTCAAAAATTCATTTTCGTATTTTGGCCACATAAAATCTTTAGGTAAATCAGGATTACCACCGATTTTGGACATTCCAATAGTTATTTCATTATCATTTTGTGATTTCGTTTTTATACCAATCGTAGGTCTTATCAAATCAATTATTTTTGACTTATCCAAATTATTAATTCCATAATTAGATTTAGAAATATGTTTTTTTACTTTGTTATAATTACTTTGATTACAACTAAATAATGAAGCTAAAATAGACATTAGAATAAAGTTTTTGTTTATTACGGTTTTCATTTTTGGTATTGTGTACAACGTGTTTGTGTATGGTTAGTTGCGTGGTTTGGTAGCTAATTTAGTAAACATTTACAAACCGAATAGAAAATCCGCGAGGATTTTCGTAAGTAGGCTATAACTAGCAATAAAGTTTATACGGCTTAAGTTAGCATTTTAATAAAAAGGTTAAATTAAGGCCTTAAAAATCAGAAAGAATAAAAGAGAGAATTAAGGTTAGTATATACGGTGAAGCTTTGAC
>NZ_JBEFOF010000002.1:0-1156 GCF_045063625.1 Polaribacter sp. Asnod6-C07
TTTTTTTATTCAGTTTTTAATACTGATATATGATTTGCATCATAGGGCTTGCCTGATTTTGCAATCGCAAATGCTTGTTTTAATAACTTGTTTGAAACGGCAATTAATGCTAACTTTTTACTCTTCCCTTTGTTTGTTATTCGTTCAAAGATTTCTCTACATGCTTTATTATGTTTATAAGCACTAAACGAACACAAGAAAAGTAAGTTCCTTAACTTTTTGTTTCCTACTTTACTAATTCTTGAACGACCTCTTACACTGCTTCCAGACACTCTGATTGTTGGTGTAATTCCTACATAACTGCACAATTGTGAAGCAGTTTCAAACTTTTTAAAACCATCAGTAACTACAATTAAAAACAACGCCGTTTTTATCCCAATACCTGGAATACTTTGTAATAAAGTAAGTTGGTCTTGTTGGTCTTGTTTTACTAATGATAGTAGTTTACCCTCAATTTCCTTGAGCTCCTTTTCTAAAAACTTTTTAGTTTTCAATAATGAACGATAAACAACTTTTGACGGAATACCTAAGACCTTTTCTCCATGAATTTTGTTCTTTGTTGCTGTTCTCATTTTTAATTGACTATCCATTAATCGGAACAATTGCAAACACTCACTTTGTTTATCTGTAACTGCTGTATACAAGGAAACCTCTTGAGTTAAGCCATAATCACAGATCGATTTTGCATCACTTTTATCTGTTTTTACTTTAGCTAATTTCATTTGAATGAATCGTTTGATAGATAAAGGATTTACTACTGATACTGCAACTTGATTATTGTACAAATATTGAGCAAATCTATAATGATAATAACCCGTAGCTTCCATTACTACTAAACTTTCTGGTGATAGCACTTTTAGAAACTTCTTGAATCCCTTTTCACTATTCTTAAACTGTAAATGTCCTTGAACACTACCATAACAATCAAATACAGATTTACTGATGTCAATTCCAAAAGTTTCATTATATTTATTCATAAGAAATGATTTATGAAAGAATAAGCTACTAGTTATCACAACAACTTGAAAACGAGATCTAGGTCTCACAGAACTGAACGTGTTTTTTAGTAGAAAAGAGAGAGGATTATCAGTGTTGTCGAAGTCAAAGCTTCACCGTATATACTAACCTTAATTCTCTCTTTTATTCTTTCTGATTT
>NZ_JBEFOF010000003.1:7500-11365 GCF_045063625.1 Polaribacter sp. Asnod6-C07
CTACATTTTCTTTTGTAACCACTCCAGCATGTCTCACAACACACCTTCTACGCAGGTTACAATGCTCCCCTACCACTTTTACAAGTCCATAGCTTCGGTAATATGTTTATGCCCGATTATTATCCATGCAAAATCGCTCGACTAGTGAGCTGTTACGCACTCTTTAAATGAATGGCTGCTTCCAAGCCAACATCCTAGCTGTCTAAGCAATTTCACCTCGTTTATTCAACTTAACATATATTTGGGGACCTTAGCTGATGGTCTGGGTTCTTTCCCTCTCGGACATGGACCTTAGCACCCATGCCCTCACTGCTGAGAAACATTTTATAGCATTCGGAGTTTGTCAGGAATTGGTAGGCGGTGAAGCCCCCGCATCCAATCAGTAGCTCTACCTCTATAAAACTTTTACTCAACGCTGCACCTAAATGCATTTCGGGGAGTACGAGCTATTTCCGAGTTTGATTGGCCTTTCACCCCTACCCACAGGTCATCCAAAGACTTTTCAACGTCAACTGGTTCGGTCCTCCACTGTGTGTTACCACAGCTTCAACCTGCCCATGGGTAGATCACTCGGTTTCGCGTCTACTACTACTAACTAAAGCGCCCTATTCAGACTCGCTTTCGCTACGGCTCCTTGACTTAATCAATTAACCTTGCTAGAAACAGTAACTCGTAGGCTCATTATGCAAAAGGCACGCCGTCACAACACGAAGTTGCTCCGACCGCTTGTAAGCGTACGGTTTCAGGTTCTCTTTCACTCCCTTACTTAGGGTTCTTTTCACCTTTCCCTCACGGTACTAGTTCACTATCGGTCTCTCAGGAGTATTTAGCCTTACCGGATGGTCCCGGTGGATTCATACAGGATTACACGTGTCCCGCACTACTCAGGATACCACTATCAATAACTTTGCTTACTTTTACGGGACTATCACCCTCTTTGGTCTGTCTTTCCAAACAGTTCTAATTCACTTAGCATCAAATATTGTGGTCCTACAACCCCTATTTTGCCGTAACAAAATAGGTTTGGGCTAATCCGCGTTCGCTCGCCACTACTAACGGAATCACTATTGTTTTCTCTTCCTCCGGTTACTTAGATGTTTCAGTTCACCGGGTTTGCCCCTTTCGGTACTATGCCTTCAACATAGTGGGTTGCCCCATTCGGATATCTACGGATTATAAGGTATGTGCCCCTCCCCGTAGCTTTTCGCAGCTTATCACGTCCTTCATCGCCTCTGAGAGCCTAGGCATCCGCCATACGCCCTTACTTAACTTATTGTACTTTTTGCTACAGTATAAATACTGCAACGAGCTCTTTTATATTTTTATAAAATTTTGTTTAAAACATCTCTATTTTAAACTCTCTATCTTTTTGATTCTTACGATATCATTTTACCAATATGTCAATGAACTTGTGGTCTATTATTAAAATTGACCGTCGTGGAGAATATCGGAGTCGAACCGATGACCTCTTGCGTGCAAGGCAAGCGCTCTAGCCAGCTGAGCTAATCCCCCATTATGAAATTCAGAATAAATCCTAAATTATGAATGTAGAATCCTCTTACTTCCAGAATTTCCTTTCAAATATCAAAATTTTAGTAGTCCCGGGCAGACTCGAACTGCCGACCTCTACATTATCAGTGTAGCGCTCTAACCAGCTGAGCTACGAGACTATAATAGCTTTAATATTCTTATATTTTAAAATTAACAGCAAAGAGTAAAATTTACCTTTTGTAACTCACCATCTTTCTCTAGAAAGGAGGTGTTCCAGCCGCACCTTCCGGTACGGCTACCTTGTTACGACTTAGCCCTAGTTACCAGTTTTACCCTAGGCGGCTCCTTGCGGTGACCGACTTCAGGCACTCCCAGCTTCCATGGCTTGACGGGCGGTGTGTACAAGGCCCGGGAACGTATTCACCGGATCATGGCTGATATCCGATTACTAGCGATTCCAGCTTCACGGAGTCGAGTTGCAGACTCCGATCCGAACTGTGATATGGTTTATAGATTCGCTCTCTGTTGCCAGATGGCTGCTCATTGTCCATACCATTGTAGCACGTGTGTGGCCCAGGACGTAAGGGCCGTGATGATTTGACGTCATCCCCACCTTCCTCGCGGTTTGCACCGGCAGTCTCGTTAGAGTCCCCATCTTTACATGCTGGCAACTAACGACAAGGGTTGCGCTCGTTATAGGACTTAACCTGACACCTCACGGCACGAGCTGACGACAACCATGCAGCACCTTGTAATCTGTCCGAAGAAAACTCTATCTCTAAAGCTGTCAGACTACATTTAAGCCCTGGTAAGGTTCCTCGCGTATCATCGAATTAAACCACATGCTCCACCGCTTGTGCGGGCCCCCGTCAATTCCTTTGAGTTTCAATCTTGCGATCGTACTCCCCAGGTGGGACACTTATCACTTTCGCTTAGTCACTGAGCTAATGCCCAACAACTAGTGTCCATCGTTTACGGCGTGGACTACCAGGGTATCTAATCCTGTTCGCTCCCCACGCTTTCGTCCATGAGCGTCAGTACATACGTAGTAGACTGCCTTCGCAATCGGTATTCTGTGTAATATCTATGCATTTCACCGCTACACTACACATTCTATCTACTTCCATATGACTCAAGTCAACCAGTATCAAAGGCAGTTCCATAGTTAAGCTATGGGATTTCACCTCTGACTTAATTGACCGCCTGCGGACCCTTTAAACCCAATGATTCCGGATAACGCTCGGACCCTCCGTATTACCGCGGCTGCTGGCACGGAGTTAGCCGGTCCTTATTCTTACAGTACCGTCAAGCTGCTACACGTAGCAGTGTTTCTTCCTGTATAAA
Organism: Polaribacter sp. Asnod6-C07; assembly: GCF_045063625.1. Classification (NCBI taxonomy): domain Bacteria; kingdom Pseudomonadati; phylum Bacteroidota; class Flavobacteriia; order Flavobacteriales; family Flavobacteriaceae; genus Polaribacter; species Polaribacter sp. Asnod6-C07. Next base: position 10,336 of record NZ_JBEFOF010000003.1, read on the forward strand.
AGCAGTTTACAACCCATAGGGCAGTCTTCCTGCACGCGGCATGGCTGGGTCAGAGTTACCTCCATTGCCCAATATTCCTCACTGCTGCCTCCCGTAGGAGTCTGGTCCGTGTCTCAGTACCAGTGTGGGGGATCCCCCTCTCAGGGCCCCTACCTATCGTAGCCATGGTAAGCCATTACCTTACCATCCAGCTAATAGGACGCATAGCCATCTTTTACCGATAAATCTTTAATTAAAAACCGATGCCAGTTCTCAATACTATGAGGTATTAATCTTCATTTCTAAAGGCTATCCCTCTGTAAAAGGTAAGTTCTATACGCGTTACGCACCCGTGCGCCGGTCGTCATCTGTAGCAAGCTACAATGTTACCCCTCGACTTGCATGTGTTAAGCCTGCCGCTAGCGTTCATCCTGAGCCAGGATCAAACTCTTCATTGTATATTTTAAATATGTTTAATGAATAAGTTTCAAAAGAATTTACATTAATAAATTAATGCGGTTATTCTACTCTTTGTTTACGCTGTCAATTTCAATATTTTCAATGAACTAATTTAAGTTGACACTATAAGCGTTTATCACACTTCTTATCTCCTTAATTTTGTAGAAACACTAGAATCGAACTAGTTGATTTTTTCTCAATCATTCCAAAATCTCTCTGAACTTTTTCGCTGTATTTGTTAGCGGATGCAAATATACAAACTATTTTTAATCTGGCAATAAAAAAAATGAATTTATTTTTTTTATTTATTCTCAACTTAAAAATCAAAATTTAATCCCGAAATTTCGGACTGCAAACCTACAATTAATATCTCTCCCAACACTAATAAATTAAAACTTTTTTTAATCTTTATTTTTTAAACGAAAAAATTAAAACAGTTAAACTTCATCTAACAAAAACAATCTCTCAATGAACTCTGATAAACTAATAAACTAACATAAAAATGTATTTCGTTTTTCGCTTAGCGGGTGCAAATATACAACCCATTTCTAATCCCACAAGGAATTATTTTAAAAATATTTAATTTATTTTT
>NZ_JBEFOF010000004.1:0-1722 GCF_045063625.1 Polaribacter sp. Asnod6-C07
CGATTGCTGCTGATGGTGATTGTGCTGCAACAACTGATGATGTTACCTTTACTGTAACTCCTGTTTGTGATGTGGTTGCTGATAATACAACTTCTACTGCTTCTATTACTGAAGATGAAACTAAAACGCTTTCAGGATCTCCTGCTGGTGGTACTTGGTCAATCGTGTCTGGTGGTGGTTCAATCTCTGGTTCAACGTATACACCTGATGATATCAACACTGATACTACTGTAGTAATTCGTTATACGATTGCTGCTGATGGTGATTGTGCTGCAACAACTGATGATGTTACTTTTACAGTGACTCCAGTTTGTGATGTAGTTGCTGATAATACAACTTCTACTGCTTCAATTACTGAAGATGAAACTAAAACGCTTTCAGGGTCTCCTGCTGGTGGTACTTGGTCAATCGTGTCTGGTGGGGGGTCAATCTCTGGTTCAACGTATACTCCTGATGATATCAATACTGATACTACTGTCGTAATTCGTTATACGATTGCTGCTGATGGTGATTGTGCTGCAACAACTGATGATGTTACTTTTACAGTAACTCCAGTTTGTGATGTAGTTGCTGACAATACAACTTCTACTGCTTCAATCACGGAAGATGAAACTAAAACTTTATCTGGTGTGCCTACTGGTGGTACTTGGTCAATCGTGTCTGGTGGTGGTTCAATCTCTGGATCAACGTATACGCCTGATGATATCAACACTGATACTACTGTAGTAATTCGTTATACGATTGCTGCTGATGGTGATTGTGCTGCAACAACTGATGATGTTACTTTTACAGTAACTCCAGTTTGTGATGTAGTCGCTGATAATACAACAACTACTGCTTCTATTACTGAAGATGAAACTAAAACTTTATCTGGTGCGCCTGCTGGTGGTACTTGGTCAATCGTTTCTGGTGGTGGGTCAATCTCTGGTTCAACGTATACTCCTGATGATATCAATACTGATACTACTGTAGTAATTCGTTATACGATTGCTGCTGATGGTGATTGTGCTGCAACAACTGATGATGTTACCTTTACTGTAACTCCTGTTTGTGATGTGGTTGCTGATAATACAACTTCTACTGCTTCTATTACTGAAGATGAAACTAAAACGCTTTCAGGATCTCCTGCTGGTGGTACTTGGTCAATCGTGTCTGGTGGTGGTTCAATCTCTGGTTCAACGTATACACCTGATGATATCAACACTGATACTACTGTAGTAATTCGTTATACGATTGCTGCTGATGGTGATTGTGCTGCAACAACTGATGATGTTACTTTTACAGTGACTCCTATATTAGGAAGTATTGGAGATACAGTTTGGTATGATGCTAACAGTGATGGTTCATCAATTGGTGAAAACGGATTAGAAGGAGCAACAGTAACATTAGACCCAGGAACTCCTGGAGATGCAAGTGATGATGTAACTACAACAACAGATGCAAATGGTAACTATTTATTTGATAATTTACCAGCTGGTGATTACACAGTTACCGTAGATGTAAGTACAGTTACTGGAGGTTTACCAGCAAGTATAACTGTTGCAGATTTAGTGCAAACTTATGATAATGATGGAACTGGAACAGCCAATACAAGTGATGTAACTTTAGCTTCAGGAGAAGATAATTTAGATCAAGACTTTGGTTATGTTGGTGATAATGGATTAGGTTCTATAGGAGATACAGTTTGGTATGATACAGATGGAGATGGAATAAAAGATGCTA